>NZ_JBVYOL010000005.1:0-3405 GCF_056120505.1 Paenibacillus sp. sgz302164
AGGAGATTTTTTAATTATCCGCCAGACAAAAAGCATCAATAAAATACAGTTTTAGGAACATTTTGAAACAAATTTTTCATGTCAGGTTTGATGCAAAGCTAGTGCACTTTTGCAGGCTTTTCATCAAAACTGGCCGATTCGGCTCCAAAAGCCTGCACTTTCGCAGGCTTCTCGCTCTTGTGGTCGGCTACCAGTCGCCAGCTCCCGGGTTCCCGGTTCCCGGGCCCGGGTTACTGGACTACTGGGTTACTGGGTTACCGGCCCCCAAGGCTGCTGCTGGCGCAGATGAGAAACCCACGAAAACTGCCCGCCGGTGCTGAAGTAGCTGCTTCACTGGGAGCAGGAAATCTGCAAAACCGCACTCTTGTGCTAGTGCACCCACTTCTTAGAGGCCAGGATATCTGCAAAAGCGAGATTGTTGAATAGTTTTGCCGCTAGCGGCAGCTCATCACTTGACCGTGCCAAGAAAACCTGCAAAAGTACATCTTTTTGCTCGTTGGCACGCCTGTAGCAGAAAATTCCTGCAAATCTGCAGGCTTTTTCGCTCATTCCTGAGCTTTGGCGCATTATGAGCGGGAATTCCTGCACTTTTGCAGGCTTTTCATCAAAACTGGCCGATTCGGCTCCAAAAGCCTGCACTTTCGCAGGTTTTTTGCTCTTGCGGTCGGCTACCAGTCGCCGGCTCCCGGTTTCTCGGTTCCCGGGCCCGGGCTACTGGGCTACCGTCCCCCCTGGCTGCTGCTGGCGCAGATGAGAAATCCACGAAATCCGCCCGCTGGTGCTGAAGTAGCTGCTTCAGTAGGAGCAGGAAATCTGCAAAAACTGCCCGGTTCCCGGGCTACTGGCTCTCGGACCCCAGACCCGCGGGCTCCCGGACCCAAGATCCTCGGGGTGCTCCCCTAAGGTACCGGCCTCCAGGACCCTCGGGCTCCGCCCCTACAGGCCAACATCCCCTCGGCCGCCACCCCCTCAGCTGCCGCCATCCCGGCCTCCCGGCGGCCGCCCCCAAAAAAAACCTCCCGCTCAAACCGCGGCGGGTTTGAGTGGGAGGCGGGTCGGGCGCGATCAGGCTCGGCTTCACGAGGATTGCTTCACGATATCCCGCAGTTCATGCCAGGATACGATCCGCGGTATGTCCAAATGCTTGTTGTACGGGTTATCTTTGGCATACACACGTGCGGTCGAATCCGCCAAAGTGTCGAGCACGGCAGGCTTGTCGTCAAAATAATAATCCAAGCCCAATTCGTGGATAATGTGCACTTTTTCCGTATCGTTCATACCGCAAAAAAAGCGGCCTTCACCGACGGGAAAACGGTTTCGAACGAGCCACGCCTTCGTCCGCTCGCAGTGCTCCGCGGGTCTTGCCGTGATGTAGTACACTTCGTGGCCCTGGGCGTCCAGCTCCTGCAGCACCTCGACGGCATGCGGAAATGGCGGGCAATCGGTATAATAAATTTCGTCGCGGGAGCTCGACCACATCTGCCGGCCTTCCTCCAGCGTTAATCCGAATGCGTCATGGATCGCCAGCGTAGGCAAAGCGTTAAAAACGTCCAATCCGACATTTCGGCCGAGCTTCCGGTTGTATATATGAAAGGCGTATTCTCTCAAGTTAATCAGCGTGTCATCGATGTCGAATCCCAGTTTCATACGCGCACCCCCGTTTCTTTAAAACATGCTCCAGTCAAAACGCTGCGAGAGCGTCTCGAGCAAATGCACCCCGGCCACGCTGTTGCCTTTGCCGTTCAGCGCGGGCCCGACAACCCCGATGCCGTAGCGGCCCGGCACCAACGTCAGGATGCCTCCCGACACGCCGCTCTTGGCCGGAAGACCGACGCCGATCGCAAATTCGCCCGAGGCGTTGTACATGCCGCATGTGATCATGAACGTTTTGGCGATCTGCACGTAGCGCCGCGGAATGACTTCGCGGCCTGTCGCCGGGTCCGTCCCGCCGCAGGCGAGCAGAAGCGCCATCTGCGCAACGTCCCTGCACGTCGCTTCAATCGAGCAATGGCGGAAGTAGACGTCCAGTACTTCCTCGACGTCGCCGTCCATCACGCCGTTGTCTTTGAGAAAATACGCCAAGGACCGGTTCCGGTGCGCCGAGGCGGCTTCCGAGCGGTACACCTCGCGGTTCACATCGATGTCAGGGTTTTGCGTCAACCGGCGGAAAAATTGCAAAATGCGCGCCGACTTTTCCTCCGGATCGCTTCCCTTGATCAGCGAAGAAATGGCAATCGCCCCGGCGTTGATCAGCGGATTAAACGGAATGCCCGGCTCCACGAGCTCCAGCTTGAGCATCGAATTGAAATCGTCGCCGGTCGGCTCTTTGCCCACCTTGGCGAACACTTCCTCCTCGCCGCAATCCATCAGCGCCAAAATGAGCGTAAACACCTTGGAAATGCTTTGCAGAGTGAACGCAAGCTCCGCATCGCCCTCCGAGACGGACTGCCCCGTCCGGTCCAAAATGCAAATGCCAAGCGCATCCTCCGGCGCCTTCGCAAGCTCAGGGATGTAAGCCGCCACCGAACCTTCCGCGGAACGGGCACGGCTCCTTTTTACGGCTTCGGGCAAAAAAGCTTTGATCAAGTTCAACTCATCCATCACTTATCCGTCCTTTCGACACGGCCCAATCCTTATGCTGCACAGCCTATGATGCAGGCTCATAACGCCCTTCCTTCATCGAAGAGCGCCTGTACCATAATAACACGGCCAGAGAGCAAATGCTGACAAAAAATAATATTAAATATACGTGCTTGTAAGCCGTACTGACCGTTACCCCGGTTTGAACCGCCAGCAGAAGGCCGCAGACCGCCACGGAAAAAGAGCCCCCGAAAAATTGGATCAGCTGCATCAGACCCATGCCGGAGCCGATCATTTGCTGCGGCAATATGCGCGACGTTTCATTGTTGAGCGAAGCGATCGTTGCCGAAAAAGCCGGCGAGAAGCACAGATAGCCGCATAGAACGACAGCCGGAGAGGCAGCCAGATCGGCGGCGAAAAAAAGCAGCACGGCGGCCAAAATGCCGTGTCCGAGCAGCAAAAACAGCTGATTGCCGTACCGGTCGATCCAGTGGCCGACAAAGCGGGTCAAAAAAGCCGACAAAATCGCCCCGGGCGCAATCAGCAGGCCGATTGTCAGCGCCGACTTGCCGAACAGGTTGGCGAGCGCGAGCGGCATGAGGAACAGATTGCCGAGGTTGAGCACCAGGATGCAGAAGCCGACTGCGGACAGCTTCAAATACGCCGGTTTCTTCAGCAGCGCGGCGTTGATGAACGATGCCTTCGCCCGGCGGAGGTGCCAGCCGTGTGCGGCCAGCGACAACAAGCTGGCCCCGAACCAGACCCATGAGCGCTGCGTAACGGCCGTCAGCAGCGTCGCGGGGGGGGGGGGAGGGGCCGACCCAA